>NZ_OY730242.1 GCF_963422545.1 uncultured Flavobacterium sp. | reverse complement strand
AAGTACTTAATACTGCGGATACTATTATTGTAACCAGTAAAACTACAAAAACCGAATTTCAGGCTATTACCAATAAACCAATTTCGGTAATTACTAATGGTTATGATATCGAAAATGTCGAGAAACAAACCTTAGATTCCAAATTTACTTTGGCCCATATTGGGTCGTTTTTGTCTGATAGAAACCCAAGGTTTTTATGGGAATGTCTGGTTGAATTATTGCAGGAAATACCAGATTTTAAATCACATTTAGAGATTAAATTAATTGGAGCTGTTAGTCAGGAAGTTTTGGATGCTATTGCAGAATTTAATTTGAATGATTATTTGAATCTTCTTGGTTATGTTTCGCATCATGAGGCAATTGCACATCAAAAGAAATCACAAGTTTTACTTTTAATCGAAATTAATTCAGAAGATACCAAAAGTATTATTCCGGGTAAATTATTCGAATATATGGTATCAAATCGTCCAATAATTGCGATTGGACCTCAAGGTTCAGATTTTGCCGATATAATAACGGAAACAAATACAGGAGTATTTTTTGATTATTCTGAAAAAGCGAAGTTAAAAAGTGTAATTTTGGACTTTTATAATCAGTTTTTGGAAGGGAAATTACAATCTTATGGCGTTGGTTTACAACAATATTCAAGAAAAAATCTAACCAGGCAATTAGCACAATTGATTAGCGAATCATAAGATTGCAATAATCTAAAATCAGTAATCTAAAATCTAAAATCCACAAATGGGTATTGTTTTAAACCAGTCTTTCAAAAATACAATTATTACTTATATAGGTTTCGCCATTGGAGCCATTAATACACTTTATCTGTATCCAATTTATTTAGGTGCAACTTATTATGCATTAACAAATTATATTTTGTCTGCTGCAAATGTAATCATGCCTTTGTTTGCCATCGGGATGCAAAACACATTAGTAAAGTTTTATTCGCAATATAAAACGGAAGAGGAGAGAGAACAGTTTTTATCGTTTACTGCATTATTTCCTATTTTGATGTGTGTTCCATTAGGGATTATCGGAATCTTCTTTTTTGATGATATTACAGCTTTTGTAACAAAGAAAAATCCTGTTGTAAAAGAGTTTATGCTTCTGATTCCATTTATAGGGATCTGTATGGCATACTTTGAGATATTTTATGCTTGGGCAAGAGTTCATATGCATTCCGTTTTTGGGAATTTTATTAAAGAAGTGGGACTTAGATTGTTTTCAACCTTTGCATTAGTTGGTTTGTATTTTAAATGGATGACGCTAATACAATTCGTTTATGTAACGGCAGGAATTTATTTCGTAGCCTTTATAGTGACTATGTTTTATGCTTTTTATATCAAGAAACCTAAATTTCAAATTAATATTCCTCAGAACGTAAAAGATGTAATGGAATATACTTTCTTTATTATTCTGTCAGGAAGTGTTGCCAATTTACTTTTAGATGGAGATAAACTGATGTTGAATCAGTACATGAAAATCGAGAATATTGCTTACTATTCGGTTGCCACTTATATTGCTTTAGTCATTTCAGTTCCAAGTCGCGCGATGCATCAAATTGTGTATCCAATTACGGCTAAATTAATGCACGAAAACAAACATGATGAATTGAATTTATTGTACAAAAAGACCTCAATAAATCTTCAAATAGTTGGTGGTTTTGTAATGTTGTGCATTTTTGTCAATATCAATCAATTGTATGAATTGGTTCCAAAAGAATACAGCGGCGGAATCTTGGTTGTATTTATGATTGGATTATCTAAATATTTTGATTTGATTTTAGGAAATAATAATGCCATTATTTTCAATACAAAATACTACCGAATGGTGTTGTATTTAGGATTGCTTTTGGTGTTTTTGACAGTGATCTTAAATATGATTTTTATTCCAATTTTTGGAATTAAAGGATCAGCATTTGCTACACTATTGTCGATTACTTTATACAGTTTGGCAAAATTGCTTTTTGTTGTAAAAAAGCTGCATTTGTACCCTTTTACAAAAGAAACCATTTATTCAATACTGCTGACATTTGCATTGTTTTTAGCGTTTTACTTCTGGGAATTCCCTTTTTATCAGCTAATAAGTATCGCTTTAAAATCTGTTCTGGTTACAATTTTGTACCTATATCTAAATTATAAGTTCAATATTTCTCCGGACATTAATAAAGTTATTGATACAATTTTGAAGAAGATTGGTGTTAAAATTTAATACGATTTTATTGAGAAAATAAAAAGTTATCTAAATTCTAAGTCATTTTGTTTTTATATTTGTTAGAAAGGAGATCCAACTTATTGCTAACAGAATATGAAAAAGAAATTAATTTGTTTTTTAGTGTTTTTTATTGTTTCGTTTTCTTCATTGATTTTTGCTCAAAAAGATAGCTTGCAAACCTCAAAAACAGGTCCTGCTGAATTAAAACTAAAAGGATACCCTGTTTCTCCTTTTAAAGACACGCTTTTTTATGTTTATAATAAAGTAGGTTCTTTTTCTGCCGAGAGTAGAGCAAATGCGATTACAGAAAAAATCAGAAAACTTTATGAAGATTCTTTTTTTGAGAAAGATTCTATTTCTGTTGTTCCCTCAGATATTTCTCAGGACATCATGTATAAGAATGATTTTGTTATTATGTCAATTCTGGATATTGATGGAAAAGCCGAAAATCAAAGTGCAATTTTTATTGCCAAAAGAAATTTGAATCTGATAAAAAGAGCAATCATTTATCAGAATGAGAATTATTCAATGCTCCCAAAAAGGCTTGGATATACAGCATTATTGGTTTTGGTTATAGGATTAGTTCTGTATTTTATTGGGAAGATCTTTAACCGAATAAAAGTATATATTCTAAAAAATAGCGATCGATATTTTAAAGGAGTCAATTATAATAACATCAATATTCTTTCGCCGCAAAAACAGCAATTTATATTAATGAGATTGTATGGTTTTATAAAAGCACTTACACTAATTTTAATAGTTTATCTTTCGTTACCACTACTATTTAGTATTTTTCCGGCTACAGAAGTTTATACAACAACTTTATTGCGCTGGATTCTGACGCCAGCTAAATTGGCTGTTATGGGATTTATTAGTTTCTTGCCAAGTTTAGTTACTATAATTGTTATTGTGATCATTTTTAAATACGCCACAAAAGTGATCCGATTCTTTTTTGATGAAATTAAAAAAGAAAACATTAAAATAGATGGTTTTTATAGTGATTGGGCAATGCCAACATTCAATATAATTCGTTTTTTATTGTTGGCTTTTATGGTGGTTATAATTTTTCCATATTTGCCTGGATCAGATTCTCCTATTTTTAAAGGAGTTTCAGTATTCGTTGGAATTTTATTTTCATTAGGTTCATCAAATGCAATAGCAAATATGGTTGCAGGATTAGTAATTACTTATATGCGTCCGTTTAAAATTGGTGATTTTATTAAGATTGGCGATGTAAGCGGAGAAGTTATCGAGAAAACAGCCTTAGTTACACGAGTTAGAACACCAAAATTTGAGGATATTACGATCCCAAATGCAACGGTTTTATCAAGTACTTCTACGAACTACTCATCAAATACAAAACATGCCAACAATGGCTTATTAATTCATACAACCGTTACAATTGGTTATGATGTACCCTGGAAAGACATTTACAAAGCTTTGATAGATGCCGCATTAAAGACCGAAATGATTGAACAAACTCCACTGCCTTTCGTTTTACAGACAAGTTTAGATGATTTTTATGTCTCTTATCAGATTAATGTTTATACAAAACAACCAACGAAGCAGGCTCTAATTTACTCTTCATTACATCAAAACATTCAAGATTCATTTAATGCAGCGGGAATCGAAATCATGTCACCGCATTATAATGCATTACGTGACGGAAATACAACAACAATTCCGGCGAATTATTTGAATAAAGAGTATGAATCACCAACTTTTAATATTAAAAATAAAAGTTAAGATATTGAAAATTAGCTATTATGTTTAACAATTTAACAGTTGGTCGTATTGTGGTTTGATTTTTTAAAATTAATTTTATGTTTGAAAAAAGGTGTAATACTTTCCGTTTTATTGAGTTTAATACATTTTAAAATCACTAAAAGTGGGTATTGCAGGACCATTTTAGATTGAATAATTTTACAAGAAATGTAGAATGAAATAGGTGTGGTAGAATTTGGATTAATTTTAGATTAATAATTATGAAGAACAATCAACTCAATCGGGAACGGAATATGCAATTGTTTTCTAATATAATATCGAAAAAAGTTCATAAAGGGTTTATTCTGGAAGAAAGAAATGATGAATTTCTTTTTGCCGTTCTTTCAAAAGGTGGGAAAGTTGTCAATCACAGTTTAAACTTCGTGATTTTTTGTTTGACTTTGGGATTATGGTCATTTGCGTGGCTATATCTTACTTTAGAAGCTTCAAAACAAAAGAAAATATTAGTAGCTATTGATGAAGATGGTTTTCCGTTTGAAGAAAAATGTCTGGTGGCATAAAAAAATATTAATTCACAAATAGTAAAGCCCGAAATTAAAATTAATTTTAATTTCGGGCTTTTTAGTATCAGAACAGAATCTTTATGTAGACGCGCTGCTGTGCATTTCTACAGTAAAAACCTTTGTCTCTTTGCAACTTAGGGCCTCAGAGCCTTTAAGAAAGTTTATCTTTCAAATAAACTCCGGTAACAGATTTTTTCTCTTTTACGACATCTTCCGGAGTTCCAACAGCTAGTAAATGTCCGCCGTTTTCTCCACCTTCAGGGCCTAAATCGATAATCCAGTCGGCACATTTTATTAAGTCAAGATTGTGTTCAATTACAATTATTGAATGTCCTTTTTCTATTAAAGCGTCAAATGAAGTCAATAATTTTTTGATATCATGAAAATGCAAACCGGTTGTAGGTTCATCAAAAACAAATAAAGCTTTGTCTTTTGTTGCACCTTTTACTAAAAATGAAGCCAGCTTAATACGTTGCGCTTCACCACCAGAAAGTGTTGATGAAGATTGTCCCAATTGTACATATCCTAAACCTACATCCTGCAGCGGTTGTAATTTTTGAGTGATTTTGCTTTGTTTGTTTTTTTCGAAAAAAGCAATTGCATCATCGATCGTCATCGTCAAAATATCATTGATATTTTTCTCGTCAAAATTGATTTCTAAAATTTCTTTTTTGAAACGTTTTCCTCCACAGGTTTCACAAGGCAATGAAACATCGGCCATAAAGACCATTTCGACATTAATAGAGCCTTCACCTTTACAGGTTTCGCAACGGCCTCCATCAACATTAAAGGAAAAATGTTTAGCCTGATAACCTCTTATTTTGGATAATTTTTCTTTGGCATACAAATCACGAATATCATCATAAGCTTTGATATACGTTACCGGATTTGATCTTGAACTTCTGCCAATTGGGTTTTGATCAACATATTCAATATGTTTTATTTGCGAAAAAGAACCTTTTATTTCGCTGAATTGACCAGCTTTTTCAGCTGCATTTTCCAGTTTTTTCTGCATGGCAGGAAATAAAATTTTCTTAATCAAGGTACTTTTTCCACTTCCTGAAACTCCTGTAATAACAGTTAAGACATCTAAAGGGAAAGTAACATTAATGTTTTTTAAATTGTTTTCTCTGGCACCAACAATATCAATATGATTTTTGAACTTTCGTCTCTTTTTTGGAACGGAAATTTCTAAATCACCATTTAAGTATTTTGCTGTTAACGAGTCTGATTTTAAGATTTCATCATATGTTCCCTGTGCTACTAAATGACCTCCAAATGTTCCGGCTTCCGGACCAATGTCTATAATCATATCCGCAGCTTTCATAATATCTTCGTCGTGCTCGACTACAATAACGGTATTGCCCAAATCACGAAGTGAAAGTAAAACCTTAATCAGGCGTTCAGAGTCTTTTGGATGTAAACCAATACTTGGTTCATCAAGAATGTACATTGAACCAACCAAACTGCTTCCTAATGAAGTTGCAAGGTTAATACGCTGAGATTCTCCTCCTGAAAGTGTTGCCGAATTTCTATTTAATGTCAGATAATCTAAACCAACTTCTGTCAGGAATGACAAACGATTGTTGATTTCGATCATTAAACGTTTCGCGATTTGCTGTTCGTAAACATTCAAATCGATATTTTTGAAAAAAGTAACCAAATGTTTAATTGGTAAATCGACTAAATCTGAAACCGTTTTGCCATTAATTTTTACGTATGAAGCTTCTTCGCGTAAGCGTTTTCCGCGACAAGAGTTGCATTTTGTTTTTCCACGGTAACGGGATAACATGACACGATTTTGAATCTTATAATTTTTTTCTTCAAGTTCTTTAAAGAAATCATTTAAACCTTGAAAATATTGATTTCCTTTCCAGATTAAATCTTTTTGATCTTCTGAAAGTTCAAAATAAGGTTTGTGAATTGGGAAATCAAACTTATAAGCGTGTTTTACCAATTCGTCTTTGTACCAGCTCATGCTTTCGCCTCGCCAGGGATAAATAGCGCTTTCAAAAACTGATAAAGAAGTATTTGGAACCACCAAATCAGCATCGATACCAATAATGTTTCCGTAACCTTCACAAACCGGACAAGCGCCATACGGATTATTAAAGCTGAATAAATGTACGTTTGGCTCTAAAAATGTAATTCCGTCAAGCTCAAAATTATTAGAATAAGTAAATCTTTTATCAGAGTTTAATTCCTGTAAATAGCAAATTCCTTTTCCTTCATAAAAAGCAGTTTGTACAGCATCTGCCAGACGATTATAGAATTCTTCTTCGTCTTTGACTACGATTCTGTCAATGATCAGTAAAATATCTTTGTTATCTAATTTATGAAGTTCTGTAGGCGTAAATTCATCTAAACGAACCATTTCATTCTCGACTAAAATACGGGCAAAACCTTGTTGTAGAAGTACTTTTAGTTTGTCTTCTAATTGTCGTCCTTCTTCAAGATGAATAGGAGAAAGGAGCAGCCATTTACTATCTAATTCCAGATTTTTTACATCGGAAACAACATCGGTAACGGTATTTTTTTTAACCTCTTGCCCTGAAATTGGTGAATAAGTACGACCAACTCTGGTGAACAAAAGTTTCATATAATCGTAAATCTCAGTTGATGTTCCAACAGTCGAACGTGCATTGGTTGTGTTTACTTTTTGCTCGATAGCAATTGCCGGTGCAATACCTTTAATGTACTCCACTTTTGGTTTGTCTAAACGCCCCAAAAATTGACGCGCATACGATGATAAACTCTCTACATAACGACGTTGTCCTTCGGCATATAAAGTATCAAATGCTAAACTGGATTTACCTGATCCTGAAAGCCCTGTAATTACTACAAGTTTATTGCGGGGAATGGCGACATCTACATTTTTTAAATTATGTACCTGTGCGCCTTTAATTATAATATTATGTTTTGGGTCGAGTGTAGAAAGATCGATTTGCATAAAAAAAGTCAATTTCTACAAAAGTAATCAATTTTGATTTGAGTTTTGTTAATCAGATTGTTCCAAATTTTAACTAATTGTGTTAGTTTCAGTCTTCAGTGTCAGTCTTTAGTTCCAGTTAGCAACGAATTGCACAAATTTCCACTAATTCTTTTTTTTTGCCACAGATTAAAGTGATTTTATGGATTATTAGTTGTGTAAAAAAGTTTGCCATGAATTTTACAAATTATCCCGAATTGAATTAGTGCAAATTCGTGAAATTCGTGGCAAAAAAACATTTGCAGAATTAATCATTTTAATCTGTGGCATGTTTATTTTATATGTTTAAGAATAATTTTTTAAAACATTGCCAATGGTTTCAACCATTGGGAGCGTAATACATTATCGTAAACATAATACATTATCATAATCCGTATCCCACGGTTGAAACCGCGGGCTATGGTTGAAATGTGATAGATATATTATGCAAAATCTTTTATTTTACTAAAAACGATTGTTTTACTCTAAAATATTCTATTTTAGAACTGTTTTAATATTATTTTAATATCACAACCAAATTTGAAAACTAAACTGTCTTTACTGTTTTTTTTGATGAGTTTCTTGCTGTTTTCACAGGAGTTTCCGCCAATTATCAAATATTCATCTTCTGTTTATGGCGCTGGAAATCAGAGTTGGATGATTTCGCAGGACGATCAAAATTATTTGTATTTTGCTAATAATGATGGACTTTTAGAATATAATGGAACAACCTGGCAATTGTATCCTGCTCAAAATGAGACTATTATTCGATCTGTAAAAGTGATTGGAAATAAGATATATACAGGTTGTTACATGAATTTTGGTTACTGGACACGACAAATCAATGGTAAACTAAAATATACTTCGCTTAGCGATACCATCAAAAGTAAAATACTCGATGATGAACAGTTTTGGAATATTCTGAAATACGATCAATGGGTTTTATTTCAATCCCTGAACCGAATTTATATTTATGATACTAAAACCGGAAAATTCAAAATCATTGCGCCTGGAAATGGCGTGATAAAGTCGTTTGCGCCTAAAAATGCTATTTATTTTCAAACAATTAAAGAAGGACTTTTTGAAATCGAAAGCGGAAAAGCGAAGTTGGTTTCTGATAATCCTATTCTTAAAAAATTTACTATTGTCAATGTTTTCAATACAGATGACGGTTTACTAATTCAAACGCAATTAGACGGTATTTATAAATTGACAGGAAACACTTTAACGCGTTTTGCTACAGATGTTGATGCCGAATTAAAATCGAGTTTCGTATACAGCAGCCAGCTTCTGCAGGACGGAAGTTTTGCTTTGGGAACGGTTTCTAACGGAATTTTTATTTTATCAAATACGGGTAAACTGAAATACCATATTTCGCAAAGCAAAGGTTTGAGCAATAATACGGCTTTATCACTTTTTGAAGATAAAGACCAGAATTTATGGGTGGGACTTGATAACGGAATCAATTGTATTAATATCCAATCACCGGTTCATAGTTTTACCGACGATACAGGAGTTTTAGGAACCGTTTATGCATCGGCAACTTTTAACGGTTTGTTGTATGTGGGAACAAATCAGGGTTTGTTTTGCAAAAATGTGCAAAGCAATTCAGAGTTTAAATTTATCAACGGAACAAAAGGTCAGGTTTGGTCACTTTTTGTATACGATAATACGCTTTTTTGTGGTCACGATTCCGGTACTTTTATTGTTACGAGTGATTCTGCCAGAAGTATATTTTCGGCGTCAGGAACCTGGAAATTTGAACCTGTTTTAAATTCTAGAAATCAATTGTTTCAGGGGAATTATTATGGAATTTCGGTTTTGGAAAAGGTAAATAATCAGTGGGTTTTCAGGAATAAAGTTCAGGGTTTTGATTATTCTTCAAGATATTTTGAAGTTTCAAACAATTTGGATGTTTATGTAAGTCATGAATACAAAGGGATTTTTAGACTTAAACTGGACAAAACGCTCTTAAAAACACAAGGATTTTATACTTATAAATATCCCGGAAAAGGAAAAAATGCAAGTTTGACCAAATTCAATAATCAAATTTATTATGCTTATAAAGGCGGAATTTTTAAATTAAATCCTTCGACAAAAAGGTTCGAAAAAGATAATTTATTGAGCTCTATTTTTGAGAAAGACGAATATACTTCGGGTAAATTAATTGTTGATAATTCGAATAAAATCTGGCTTTTTTCTAAAAACTACATTCATTATTTCTCTGCGAGTAAATTAAGCAATCAATTAAAGCAGAATGTAATCCCGATTCCGTCTTCCTTAACCAATTCGATGTTAGGATACGAGAATATTACTCAAATTTCAAAATCAACGTATTTAATTGGCACAACAGACGGTTATTATACCTTAAACATAGATGATTTAACTTTTAAAAATTACAATGTTTTTATAACTGATATTTCGATAAACAAACAAAATGAAACTTTAAAAAATGTTGCAATTCAAAGTGAAGGGAATTTTCGCTCGAGCGAAAATAATATCACATTAAATTATACAGTTCCGGAATACAACAAATATATCAACTCAGAATATCAGTATTTATTAGAAGGTTTCCAGAATGATTGGAGCGAATGGAGCACAAAAGCAACGGTGAATTTTAAAAATCTTTCGCCGGGAAAATATACTTTTAAAGTAAGAGCCAAGTATGCCAATACTATTTTAGAAAATACGGCGACTTATACCTTTGTAGTTTTAAAACCCTGGTATTCGACAAACCTGGCGTGGTTTATTTATTTTCTTTTAATGCTTATACTGGCTTATTTTATCAATAAAGCTTACACAAATTATTATCGTAAACAGGAAGAGAAATTAATAGAAGAGAATAATCTTTTACTGGAAATTAAAGAATTAGAAAACGAACAGCAATTAATGAAACTTAGAAACGAACAGTTGTCGCAGGATGTCGATAATAAAAATCGGGAACTGGCAGTTTCGACAATGAGTTTGAACAGTAAAAACGAATTGCTGGCGTTTATTAAAGAAGATTTGAAAAAAACGACTCAAAATGACAGTAACAATATTAAATCTGTTATTAGTACGATTAATAAAAATATAACCGAAGAAGATTCCTGGAATGTCTTTAAGGAAGCGTTTGACAACGCCGATAAAGATTTCCTGAAAAGAATAAAACAACAGCATCCGTTATTGACACCAAACGATTTACGTCTTTGTGCGTATTTGCGATTAAACCTTTCTTCAAAAGAAATTGCACCTTTATTTAATATTTCGGTTCGAAGTGTTGAAATTAAAAGATATCGTTTGCGTAAAAAAATGGATTTGCAGCATGAAATTGGTTTAGTTGAATATATTCTTGCTGTATAGGAACTCAAAAAATGGTGCTAAAAAACTATACATTACCTCAACATTCGACATTTGTAGTGTTTTTGTTAAGGTAATGTTAATGATTTTTTGATTCTGAGATTATATGTATATCAATGTATTTTTTGAGATATATTGAAATTTAGCGTGATTTTTTTGTTATGTATGTTTTTTGTTGAGGTTAATTTTAACGTATTCTTAAGAAGATGCGATAATTTTAGCTTTCAATAAAAACTAACTAATTATGAAAACTAAATTATTATTAACCGTACTAATGCTGTTTACATCGTATGCGTTTTCGCAGTCTTTTGATGTAAACGGAACGGTACTAGATGGCTCAGGATTATCATTACCTGGCGTAAATGTAAAAGTTAAAAGCTCGTCGCAAAGTACAACCACAGACTTCGACGGAACTTTTAAATTATCAGGAGTTTCAAAAGGAACTACACTTGTCTTTAGTTATATAGGTTTTAGAACACAAGAAGTTGTGGTTTCGGCACCTAAAATAACAGTAAAAATGAGCGATGACACAAAATCTCTTGAAGAAGTTGTAGTTATTGGTTACGGTAGCCAAAAGAAAAGAGAAGTTACAGGAGCAGTTTCTGTAGTCGACAGTAAAACGCTTGATATCTTGAAACCAGCAAGAATTGAGCAAGCATTACAAGGCACAATGTCAGGTGTGAATGTTACGACGCAATCAGGAGCGCCGGGAGCACCATTGGATATTCGTATTCGTGGTATTGCTACAAACGGAGAAAACAGACCAACAACTATTATCGATGGTTATGTGGGAGATTTGGGATTACTTAACCCAAATGATATTGAAACAATTACAGTTTTAAAAGATGCTCAGGCCGCTATTTACGGAACAATTGGAGCAAACGGAATCATTTTGGTTACAACCAAAATGGGCAAAAAGAATTCTAAAACAAAAGTTTCGTTTAACTGTTACACAGGATTTCAGGAAACATCCAGAAAATTACCAATGTTAAACGCTACAGAATATGCACTTTTATTAAACGAAAGTTATGCTAATGGCGGAAAAGCGCTTCCTTATCCAAATGCCAGCGGTTTAGGAAATGGTACAAACTGGCAAGATGAAGTTTTTAAAAAAGGTGTTCCAATCATTAGCAATGATTTAACAATTTCAGGAGGAGGAGAAAAAATTGCTTATTCAATAAGTGGTTCGCATTTAGATCAGGAAGGAATCGTTGGCGGAGACAAATCAGGCTTTTTAAGAAACACGGCAAGATTAGGCTTAACGGCTGATTTGAGCGATAAATTTAAACTGAAAACCAATGTAATTTATACCTATTTTACCAGAAATACTCTGAACGAAAACGGATTAGGATCTGTTTTATTTAATGCCTTAAACGTTCCCGCAACTTTAAGTCCTTATGATGCAAAGGGCAACTTTACTTTGGTACCAAGCACAACGGGATTAGGAACAGAAATTATAAATCCGTTAGCGCAAATTGCAAATACTTATAACGATTATAATTATAAAAAACTGAACGGAAATTTTGGTTTGGATTATAAAATTTTCAAAGGATTTGTATTATCAAGTTCTATAGGTTTTAATACCTCAAACAGCGAATCAAAAACGTTTGCCAAACAAATTAGTTATGGCGGAAAAGTTTTTGATGTGCAAAGAAGTTCTGTTACACAAGGTGCAGTAAACGATAACAATTATTCGTTTGACCTTTTTGGAACTTACACGGCAAAAATTGCTAATAGTCATAATATTGTTGGAACTCTTGGTACAACTATTTTTAAAGAGTGGGGTAACGGACTTTTTGCAACTGGTTTTGATGTACCAAATAATTCATGGGATTTTGCAGATATATCTTTAACCAAAGGAGTTTCAACAACTTTAACCAATAGTTCGTACGTATACGACCAAAGAAGATTATCTTATTTTGGAAGACTACAATACGATTATAAAGGTAAATACTTATTATCAGCCATGTTACGCAGTGATTCTTCTACCAAATTTGGTCCGGGAAATAAAGTGGGATATTTTCCTTCTTTCACCGGAGGTTGGGTAATCTCAGACGAAGGTTTCTTTGGAGAATCAAAAGCATTTAACTTCTTAAAATTAAGAGCGAGTTACGGAACTTTAGGAAACGATCAAATTCCGAATTATGGATATTTAGGACTTTTGACCGGTGAAGCGACTTATGTTTTTGATGGCACATTGGTAAACGGAACTGCTACGGGACAAGTACCAAATCCGGATTTAAAATGGGAAGAAGCCAGAAAATTTGATGTTGGTTTGGATATGAAATTTTTAAATGACAAACTATTCGTTGTTGCTGACTATTTTATAGATACCAGAAAAGATTTGTTGATTCCTAATATTCCGGTTTCAGGTATAAATGGTACAGGCGCTCCGGGCGCAAGTGCTCCAACTTTGAATGCAGGTTCAGTTAGAAATTCAGGATTAGAATTCTCAATAGATTATAAAGAGAAATTCTCAGATGCATTTTCGATGAGTGTGGGCTACAATGTAACGTTTCTTAAAAATGAAGTGTTAGAAGTAAATAACGGTACCGGTTTTATTGAAGGTGGAAATTTTGGAGTTGGACAACCTGCACCTTCACGCATGGAAGTAGGAAAACCATTAGGTTACTTTTATGGATATAAAACAGACGGAATTTTTCAGAACCAAGCTGAGGTTGATGCACATCCTTCACAAATTGCTTTAGGTGCAAACGCAGCTCCCGGAGATCTTCGTTATGTTGATACAAACGGCGATGGCGTAATTGATACTAAAGATAAAACCAACATTGGAGATCCAATTCCGCAGGCAACAATGGGTTTCAATGTGCAATTAAACTACAAAAGTCTTGATTTTGCACTTTATACTTTTGCCTCAGTTGGCAATGATATGGTACGCAATTACGAAAGAACATTATCAGATGCAAATCGTTTAGATTATGTATTAGACAGATGGACAGGACCGGGAACAAGCAATTCTACACCAAGAGTTACAACAGGCGCAACAGCAAATAATGTTTTTTCGGACTATTTTATCGAAGATGCATCGTACCTGAGAATTCAGAATGTACAATTAGGATATACACTTAATCCAAACATTTCTCAAAAAGCCGGAATTACAAAATTAAGACTTTATACAGGCGTAAATAACTTATACACATTTACCAAATACAAAGGCTTTGATCCGGGAGCTTCAAATGGAGCTCCAATTGGTGGCGGAATTGACTATGGATTTTATCCTATTCCCAGAACCTATTTATTGGGCTTAAACATTAATTTTTAATTTCAATTAAAATGAAAAAATATTTATTTACAACCATCATAACGCTAACTCTGTTCTCGACAATAAGTATTTCTTGTTCAGACGATTTTGTAGACCCAAAAGTAGCATACTCTATAGATTCTGAAAATTATTTCAACTCAAAAGCAGATTACGATCAGGCATTAATTGCCGCTTACGATTTGCTTCAATCCTCTTATGTAAATGTTTTATTGGGCGAAATTGCTTCAGATAATACACTGGCAGGAGGAGAAAGCCCTACAGATGTTATAGGTTTTCAGCAAATAGACGATATGATTCATACTCAGACAAACAGTAACTTAAGAGATATCTGGAACTGGATGTTTGCAGGAGTTCAAAGAGCCAATTATATTCTTGAATTTAAGGATAAAACAGATTTTGAGGGAAAAGCCCAGCTAATTGCAGAAACACGTTTTCTGAGAGCATATTACCAGTTTGAGTTAGTGAAATGGTTTGGAGGAATCCCGATGAAAGGAGATGCTAGATTTAAAATTGGAGATGAAAAAACAATCCCGCGTGCATCAGTTACAGAAGTTTATGCTTCTATAGAAGCTGATTTAATTTTTGCATCGGCTAATTTATCTCCAACAGCATCTCAAAAAGGACGCATAACTAAAGGTGCTGCTCAGGCATTATTAGGAAAAGCTTATTTGTATCAAAATAAATTTACACAAGCGGCAGCAGCTCTTGACGGCGTTATAACTTCGGGGAAATACAGCTTGCAAACCGATTATAATGCCATGTTTGAATTAGCTGGAGAAAACGGAACTGAATCTGTTTTTGAAGTACAATATACAGATGTCGAAGGAGCAGGTTTTGGCTGTTTACAATGTAGTGAAGGTAACGTTGCAGTAGGTTTTAGCGGAATAAGAAATTATTCAGGACCGCTTTTTTCTTCAGGATTTAGTTTCAACGTTCCAACTAAAGAAGCCGCAGATGCTTTTGAAGTGGGTGATAAACGTAAAGATGTTGCCATATTAGACATTGCAGCCTTTGCAGCAGCAAATACAAATTATGATGGAGGAAAAGGAGTTTCATTTGGAAAAGGAAATGAAGACACGGGTTTCTTTAACAGAAAATATTTGCCAAGAAAAAGAAGCTCAGAAGCCCAGGGAGATTTGAACTTGACAAATCCAAACAATTACAGAGCGATACGTTATGCCGATGTTTTATTAATGGCAGCAGAAGCATACAATCGTGGCGGAATCGACGATACAAAAGCAAGAACGTACTTAAACCAAGTGAGAAGACGCGCTTTTGGAGATAATAATCATGATATATCAGCTTCAGGAGCAGCTCTTACTGATTTTATTTGGGCAGAAAGAAGAGTAGAGCTTTTTGGAGAAGGACACCGTTTCTTTGATTTGGTAAGAACTGGAAAAGCAGTTGGGAAAATAACAGGTTTTACAGCAAATAAAAATGAGTTATTTCCACTTCCAATTGAAGAAATTCAATTTGCGAACGGAAATTGGAAACAAAACCCTGGATATTAAAAAAACAGTATTATGAAAAAATTACATTTTATTATAAGTCTTTTCGTTTTAACAATACTTCTGAGTTGTTCAAATGATAATAATAGCAATATTGATTTAGACAGCGTGAGTGCGCCGTCTGGCGTATCTGCTTTGACCACCGTAACGCAGGATAACACAGGTAAAGTTACTTTTTTGCCTAAAGGCGAAGGTGTTACGCAATACAAGATAAATTATGGCGACGGAAGTCCTGAATCTGATTATTTTGGATCTGGAGGAACCGTAACACATACCTATAAAGAAGGAGTTTACCATGCCAAAATAAAAGCAATGGGAATCAACGGAAAAATAACCGAAGTAAATCAGGAAGTAACCGTTTCGTTTTTAGCACCAACTAATTTGCAAGTGACTTTAGCGCATGTAATTGGAGATAATATGTCAGCTTCAGTTTCGGCAAAAGCAAATTTAGAAACTTATTTTAGGGTATATTTTGGAGAAACTCCAAACGAAATCCCGACAGATTTCATGGAAGGTGAAACTATTAAACACACCTATGCCAATGTAGGCGTATACAAAGTAAAAGTAGTAGCGTTGAGCGGAGGTGCGGCCACGACAACTTACGAAGAAACAATTACAATATCTAATCCTGTTTTATTACCCGTAGATTTTGAATCGGCAACACTTAATTATGCCTTTACCAATTTTGGAGGAGCAAATACAGCTGTAGCCAATAATCCAAGTATAAATAGCGATAATCCAAGTGCAAAAGTGGCTAAATTAACTAAAAGTGCAGGCTCAGAAGTTTGGGCAGGTTCTTTTATAGAATTAGGAGTGCCAATTGATTTTTCGACATTGAAAAAAATCAAACTTAAAGCATGGTCACCAAAAGCAGGAATTGTGGTTAAAATGAAATTAGAAAACTTAGCAAATCCGGATATTAACACAGAAGTTGATGTGACTAATACAATCGCTAATGGTTGGGAAGATTTAACTTTTGATTTCTCTGCAGTTGATAATGCTAAGAATTATCAAAGGCTTGTGGTTTTCTTTGATTTTGGAAATAACGGTACCGGAGCTGACTATTATTTTGATGATATTGAATTGACTTCGGGTGTTGAAACGATAAAATTACCATTGACTTTTGAATCTTCAGTATTGACTTATCAATTTACCAGTTTTGGCGGAGCAAATTCAGTATTAGCAAATAATCCGGATAAAACAGGAATTAATACATCTGCAAAAGTAGGTGCTTTAACAAAAGGAAATGGTTCTGAAGTTTGGGCCGGATCATTTATTGAATTAGCAAGCCCGCTTAATTTTTCAACTTTCAAAAAGATGAAAATGAAAGTATGGTCACCTCAGGCAGGAATTGTCGTTAAAATGAAGTTCGAAAATATGTCTGATAGTTCAATCAATAAAGAAGTAGATGCCACTTCGACCGTTGCAAACGGATGGGAAGAGCTGACTTTTGATTTTAATGGAGCTACAACAGCCAATCAATTTCAACGTGTAGTTGTGTTCTTTGACTTTGGGGTTAACGGCACAGGGAAAACCTATTATTTTGATGACATAAAACAATCCAACTAAAAACACGAAATCATGAGTAAAAGAATAATTATAAATATAATAGCATTACTGTCATTATTTCTGGCAGTAAGTTGCCAGAAAGATGATTATGCATTTGGTAATTTGTCAGCACCTTCAAATCTTAAAGTAACAGCCGAAATTGTAGGGAAAACTGCCAATGCTCCAAACGGAGACGGTTCAGGAATGGTAAAGCTGGTTGCAACCGCCAATAATGCTATTTCGTATAAATATGTATTTAGCGACGGAACTTCAGAAAATGCTCCAAGCGGCGCGTTTACCAAACGTTTTACCAAAACAGGAGTAAACACTTATACCGTTACTATTATTGCAACAGGAAAAGCCGGTGTAGCTACAAATACAACATTAGACGTTACTGTATTAAGTAATTTTAGCGATGACGAAGCCGTTCAGTTCTTAACAGCGGGAACTTCTAAAAAATGGTATTGGTCAGCCTCAGAACCCGGACATTTAGGAGTAGGACAAAATGATGCCGACGCTGCTAAAAATTTCTATCCAAACTATTATGCGGCAGGAGCTTTTGAAAAAGCAGGATCACCAACAAGCAGTTGTTTATACGAAAATGTACTGACATTCTCTCTTGACGGAGGACAATTGAAATATCAGTTAAACAATGGAGGATCAACCTTCTTTAATGCCGCATTCAAAAGCGTAGGAGGTGGCAGCGGGCCAGATGATGCTTGTTTAGCCTATGATGCAAGCGGAGTTAAAACCGTTTCATTAAGTCCATCAGAATCCTTTGTGTCCAAAAATCCGGATCATGTAACACAAACCAGAGGAACAATGTTAAACTTCTCTGATGGAGGATTTATGGGGTATTATATTGGTCAGAGTTCATACGAAATCTTGTCAATTACAGCAAACAGAATGGTTGTTAGAGCTGTTATGGGCGGAAATCCGGGCTTGGCGTGGTATCATATTTTTACCACGACAAAACCAACTCAAAATCCGGTAACAGATTATACAAAGCTCGTTTGGTCTGATGAATTCAATACAGATGGAGCACCAGATGCAACAAAATGGGGTTATGATTTAGGAAAAGGAGATAATGGCTGGGGCAATAATGAAAAACAGAATTATACCAACTCAGCAACAAATGTAATAGTTCAAGGCGGAAATTTGAAAATCACGGCTAAGAAAGAAGCTTCGGGCGGAGCAGATTATTCTTCGGCACGATTAAAAACTGATGGTAAATTTTCATTCACTTACGGAAAAGTCGAAATAAAAGCTAAACTTCCAATAGGAGCAGGAACCTGGCCGGCACTCTGGATGCTGGGGCAAAATTATGCTACAAAACCATGGCCGGCTTGCGGAGAGATAGATATGATGGAGCACGTAGGTAATAACCAGAATGTAATTTTAGCTACCCTTCATTATCCTGGACATTCAGGCGGAAATGGCAATACAGGTTCTAAAACAATAGCAAATGTTTCAACAGAATTTCATGTTTATAAAACAATTTGGAGTCCATCATCAGTCAAAATTTTTGTAGATGATGAGCTGATTCATTCAGTTCCTAATGACGGTTCTCTTCCATTTAATAGTGATTTTTTCTTAATTCTAAATGTTGCGATGGGAGGTAATCTGGGCGGTAATATTGATCCCGCTTTTGCACAATCTTCAATGGAAATTGATTATGTGAGAGTATATCAATAGAATACAAATTAATTAGTAAGAATGAAGTAAGAAGGTCAGTTTAAGGCTGGCCTTCTTAATTTTAGCAATTTAAAAATCAAAGTATGCAAAAAGTAATTGTATTGTTAATGATCACCAGTTTTGGTTTTGCCCAGGAAGTAAAACGAAAACTTGTCTGGGAAGAAAATTTTAATAAAAAGGAAGTAAACGAATCTGTATGGAATTTTGAAGTAGGAGACGGTTGCCCTGATCTTTGTGGTTTCGGAAACAACGAAAGACAGATTTATACCAAAACAAATCACGAATTTAAAGATGGAAATTTAATTATCGAAGCCCGAAAAGAAGGAAATAAATACACCTCTACAAAAATAACCACAAAAGGAAAGAAAGAATTTTTATATGGCCGAATAGAAGCCAGAGCAAAATTACCAATTGGTCATGGTTTATGGCCGGCCTTCTGGATGTTAGGCGCCAATATTGATACCGTAAAATGGCCCAAAACAGGAGAAATAGATATTCTGGAATATATTGGCCGCGATCCGCATATGGTATATACAACCTTGCACACACAAGACAGTCACGGAAATTCAGTTAATACCAAAAAAACGGTCTTTCCTAATATAGAAGAAGGATATCATGTATATGCTATTGAATGGACAAAAGAAAAAATTGATTTTTTTGTGGATAAAACAGTAGTTTATACTTTCAATCCTCAAGTTAAAAACGAAGATACATGGCCATTTGATAAACCATTTTATATTGTACTAAATTTAGCCATAGGAGGAAATTTTGGAGGCCCTGAAGTCGATGATAATATACTCCCTCAAAAGTTTTATATAGACTATGTACGTGTTTATCAATAAGTAAACAATAGTTTAAAAAGTTGTAATTTATAACAGATGTAAATGACCTAAATGTTTAATTGTAAGTTATTTATGTCTGTTTTTTTAAGGCTCGAAATACTTGAAATTCAGAGCGTTTTAAGAGCCTTTCAAGTGGCGGTAAAGTTTATTTTATAAAACTTAATAGTTTCTTATTAATTAATGCTTCTTTTATTTGCTTTTTAAAACAATTATTTGTTAAATTTGGTCAAAATATTAACATAACTCAAAAAAGATACGCCTATACAATAAAACTACTTTTTAGAAAAATTACTCCAAGATTTTAAAACAGAACTAAAAAAAGTAGTATTATGGCTGATCTGCATATTCCAGACGCTCTATTAGTAAAAAATTATGTCGAAGGCAATGAATCTGCTCTTGGTACATTAATAAAAAGACACGAATCTAAGATATATGGATTTATATATTCTAAGATTTCTGATAGAGATATTTCAAATGATATTTTTCAAGATACTTTCATTAAGGTAATCAAAACCTTAAAAAGTAATTCTTATAATGAAGAGGGGAAATTTTTGCCTTGGGTGATGCGTATTTCACATAATTTAATTGTAGATCACTTTCGCAAGACAAAAAAAATGCCAATGTATAGAGAAACCGAAGAGTTTTCGATTTTTTCTATAATGTCTGATGATTCTCTAACTATCGAAGGTAAAATGATTGTAGATCAGGTCGAAATCGACTTAAAAAGACTAATCGAAGAGTTACCAGAGGATCAAAAAGAGGTATTGGTGATGCGCATGTATCAGGACATGAGTTTTAAAGAAATCTCAGAACTGACAGATGTGAGCATCAATACAGCATTAGGAAGAATGCGTTATGCGCTAATGAATTTGAGAAAAATAATCGATAAACATCAAATTATTTTGACCAACTAATACTATTTTGAGTATTAGCCCGTTATACTATTATAAAACATTTTGATGGTATGGCGAAAATTTACTCGAAAAAGGCATTAGCTTCTAAAAATTTAAAACCGAAGAAAGAAGTTATTTCTTTTTTGCTTAATTACTCACAAGCGTTAACAATTGTGAAAATTGAAGACAAGAGTTTTGAAATTATAGCTAACTAAGCAGCCCACTATTTAGGTCGGATGTTTATTTCGAAAGAAAAACCAAATGGTCGTTTTGGTTGAAAGCTCACTATTTGTATGCAAATACAGGTAGTGAGTTTTTTTATGTGTTAATCTTAAGTTTTATTCGTTGGGCGTATTGCCTCTAAAGCGCTATGTTTTGTTGGTTTTTGATGCAACAAAATATAGTACTCTAATACTTTGGAAATTTGATGATTGAGTTCTCCTTTTATTTTATGTATGTTAAATTTTAATATTTTGTTCACATTTTGTTTATTTATTCAATAATAAATTCTATTTTGGTTAAAAAATAATTTTTTATTCAAGTAAATTACTTAATTAAGGAATTTTTCGTATTAAAAAATCAAAATATACAAGAATTTACCAGTATTGAAATCAAAAATAAAAGTTTAACCAAAATAACCAAATCGTCTATGAAGAAAAATTACACTACTTTATTTTGTTTTGTTTGTTGTGCGTGATGATGTTACGTAAAAAGTATGAAGACCAAATAGTGTTTTTATACTAAGTATTTATTTTTAGGCAAAGAGAGAGAGATTTTGTTCTATATTTTAAATATTATTTGTTCCACAATCTATTTAATCAACTAACAAAACCAAAAAAATGAAAAAGAACCTTAAAGTACTATCATGCCTACTATTGATGAGTATCGGAGCATTTGCTCAAAAAGACCAGATAAAAGAGGCTCAAACTTTATTTGATAAAGGAAAAAGCCAGGAATCCTTAGAGATTTTAAATAAAACAGAATACCTTATTCTTAATGCATCTGATGAAGATAAATCTGATTTTTATTTCTTAAAAGGAAATGTATTAAAAGATTTAGCTGTAAAAGATATAGATGCAGCTAATAATTTTACGTTGGCATCACAGTCTTATCAGGACGTATTTTTGTACGAAAACGAGTCAGGTAAATTTAAATTTACCGTCAAAGCCAATATGGCTTTAAAAGAAATGAAATCCAGTCTTGTTAATGGCGCAATGGCTGATTTTAATGCAGGTAAATTCAAAGAAAGTGCAGAGAAAAGTTATAAAGTTTATTTGTTTGATAAAAAAGATACGCTAAACTTGTACAATGCAGCATCTTCATCTGTAAATGCCAAAGATTTCAACTCGGCAGTTAAATATTATGAAGCTTTAAAAAAGATTAATTTTTCCGGACAGGGAGTTTTGTATTATGCCACAAACAAGAAAACAAAAGAAGAAGATGTTTTTGTTTCGCCAAAAGCAAGAGAATCAGCCATTCAGCAAGGATTATACGAAAAACCCAGAACGGAGTCAGTTCCTTCTAAAAAAATAGAAGTCAATAATAATTTAGCATATTCTTATCTCGAAAGAAAGGATTACGTCAAAGCAGAAGCAACCTATAATTATGTTTTAGAATTGAATCCTAATTATGTTGATGCTTATATTAATATGGCTTACTTGAAGTTACAAATAAAAAAAGATTTAGCTGATGAAATATCATCTTTAGGAACTACTCCTGCAGAAATGCAGAAATATGATAAGTTGAATGCCAGAAAAGATGATATTGCCCGTAGTGCAATTCCATATCTCAAAAAAGTTCTGACAATCGAGCCTAAAAATCCAGATGCAACAAAAACACTTTTGGGTGTTTACAGATCTTTAGATATGACAAACGAATACAATGCCCTAAAGAGCAGCATGTAAAAACAACAAGTAAAAGAAAAAAAAGAAGCTGCTAAATATTATTTTTTAGCAGCTTCTTCTATTATAGATTTTTTACCAATAGTTTTAGTGATAATATCTTTATCTAAACTCCAGCCTCTTGCAGGAGAATATTCACGTCCGTACCAAATAATCTGAAGATGCAAATCGTTCCATAACTCTCTTGGAAATAATCGTTTAGCATCCTTTTCAGTTTGTACAACATTTTTCCCGTTCGAAAGATTCCATCGGTACATCAATCTGTGAATATGAGTATCAACCGGAAAAGCAGGAACTCCAAAAGCTTGCGACATAACCACACTTGCCGTTTTATGTCCAACAGCCGGCAAAGCTTCCAGAGCCTCAAAACTCTGCGGAACCTCTCCGTTATGTTTGTCAATCAAAATGTGTGATAAACCATGAATCCCTTTCGATTTCATTGGCGATAAACCACAAGGGCGAATAATCTCTTTAATTTCTTCCACCGACATTTTAATCATATCATACGGATTATCAGCTTTTGCAAAAAGCAACGGAGTAATCTGATTCACGCGAACATCTGTACATTGCGCCGAAAGTAAAACAGCAATCAACAGTGTATAAGGATCTTTGTGATCTAATGGGACAGGTATAGTAGGGTAGAGTTCTTTTAACGTATTTATAACAAATTCAACGCGGGCTTCTTTATTCATTTCCGTATTTTTAATCCTGTAAAAATAGCATAATTTTAATGATGTGCCTAATCCAGCTTTCCGTTACAACTCCTCATTCCGCCAGTAATATTTTTTTGCATTTACAAGAGCTTCCTCCGGTCGCTTTGTAAACACAAAAAATGTAAACTGCCAGAATTCCGGGGTTTTCACTTCAATCTGGGGCAAAATAATTATGAATTATGAATTATGAATTATGAATTATGAATTATTTTAAAGTTATACTCAAAATTTCAATTCAATCTAAGAAGTCTAAACAATCTAAAATCTAAAATCAACAATCTAAAATAGTAACATGATAACATTAAAAGCAGGCGATAAAGCACCAAATTTTTCGGGAGTAGATCAAGATGGTAAAACACATAAACTGGCAGATTATGCTGGAAAAAAATTAGTCGTTTTCTTTTACCCAAAAGCAAGCACGCCAGGCTGCACGGCAGAAGCATGTGATTTAAGAGATAATTTTGAGCGTTTTAAAGCTAATAATTATGAACTTCTTGGTGTAAGTGCTGATAGTCAAAAAGCGCAGGCAAAATTCAAAGACAAATACGAATTCCCCTTTCCGTTATTAGCAGACGAAGACAAATCAGTAATCAACGCATTCGGAGTTTGGGGACCAAAGAAATTCATGGGAAGAGAATACGACGGAATCCACAGAACAACATTCGTAATCAACGAAAACGGAATCATTGATGAGGTAATCGAAAAAGTAAAAACAAAAGAACACGCAGCACAGATTTTAAAGTAGATTTTTTGTTTCAGGTTTCAGGTTTCATGTTGTGATCCTGGCGTGTAATTTTACCGCAAAGCACGCTAAGTTTTTTTGTATAGATTGCATTTACAATGCGCAAAGTTCGCAAAGCTTGATCAACACAAAGCTTTGCGAGCTTTGCTTTTTTATAAAGACCCACATAAAAAAACTTAGCGTGCTTTGCGGTAAAATTTTATTCAGTTCGGAACCTGAAACCTGAAACAAAGAAAACCTGAAACAAAAAAAAAGTCCCTTATTTAGGGACTTTTTTTCTAAGTATTTTGTTCTAATTCTTTTTGCGGATGATACCCAAAAAGATGATGTTCTTTTATAATTTCGGCAATACCGGAAGGAAGCATATGTTCCCAGCCTGTTTTTCCCTGATTGATCATTTTTAAAACCTCACGAGAGAAAACCTCCAGATTATGCGGGTCGTAATCAGTAATGTCAACAACTTTCCCGTTGAATTTAAAGAATTTGTATAATTCTTTCATTCTAGGATGTACTTTTAAGTTGCTTGAGTTCATTAAAACACCATTTTCATCTAACATCGGATACAAGAAAACTTTCATATCTCTGTAGAATAATTTTCCAAAAGCTTCCAGGATTCCACCACTTAAATGGCGATAGTATTTCTCATCAAAAATATCTACTAAATTGTTTACACCCATTGCTAATCCCATTCTGGCTTTGGTATAATTAGCAAAATATTCCACAACTTTATAATATTCCTGGAAATTTGAAATCATAACCGTTTGACCTAATGAACAAAGCAACTCAGCTCTATCCATAAAATCACGCTCATCAATTTCACCATCAGAACGTAAATTCGAAAGTGTAATTTCAAAAATGACTAAAGTATTGTCTTTTTCAACCTTATTTTCTTCCAGGAACATTTTAAGCGATTTCTCGTACATGTCCATGTTTACCTTCGTAACAGGGCGAAAACTTCCTCTTAAAGCAAGAAGGTTCTTTTTGTATAAAATGGCAGCCGGTAAAATATTTTTCGCTTCAGGGTTAAACATTACGGCATCCGTCATTCCGTTTTTAACCAATTGTAAACTCATCAAACGATTATCAACATCTGCAAAACGAGGTCCGGAGAAGTTAATAGTATCAATTTCAAGTTGGTCTTTGTCTAAGTGATCGTATAAATAACGAAGTAATCGTTTAGGATCGTTGTATTTGTAGAAAGCACCATAAATTAAGTTTACACCTAAAATTCCAAGAGTTTCCTGTTGTAGTCTGGCATCAGTTTCTTTAAAACGAATGTGCAGAATAATTTCATTATAAGCTTCGTCAGGTTCAATTTGATAACGAATTCCAACCCAACCATGACCTTTAAATTGTTTTGCAAAATCTATGGTTGCAACCGTATTTGCATAACTAAAGAAAAGTTTAGTAGGATGTTTTTCTCTGCTTAAACGCTCTTCAATTATTTGCCCTTCAAGAGTTAACATTTTTTTTAATCTCTCTTCGGTAACGTAACGGCCATCACTTTCAATACCGTAAATCGCATCACTAAAATCTTTGTCATAGGCAGACATGGCTTTTGCAATTGTTCCCGATGAACCGCCGGATCTGAAAAAATGTCTCACTGTTTCTTGCCCAGCTCCAATTTCAGCAAATGTTCCGTAAATATTCTCGTTTAAATTTATGCGTAAAGCTTTGTCTTTTATAGAAGGAATCTGTTCGATGACCTTGTCACCTTTGAGTTTTATTTCTGTACCCATTTTATTTTAAATAGATTTGTTACAAAGTTAGTAAATTAGGCTTCTAATGAAAGAGAAATAATCCTATTTTTGTAAAAAAAATAAGTTCAATTGAAGGTCTATTTTCTAGGTACTGGTACATCACAAGGTATTCCGATAATCGGAGTCGATCATCCCGTTTGTAAAAGCACTGATGCTAAGGATAAAAGGCTCAGAGTAGCCATTTGGATTACATGGAACGAACATTCATACGTGATCGATTGCGGTCCTGATTTCAGGCAGCAAATGCTTTCGTGCGGATGCCAGCATCTCGATGCCATATTATTTACACACGAACATGCAGATCATACTGCCGGTTTGGATGATATTCGTCCGTATAATTTTCGTCAGGGCGAGATTCCGGTTTATGCACATCAAAGAGTAATTGATAATTTGAAACGCCGTTTTGATTATGTTTTCGAAACCGTAAACAAATATCCCGGAGCTCCAAGTGTCAAAACTATTGAAGTAGTCAATAACGAGCCCTTTGCTGTTGGTGATAAAATGGCAATCCCCGTAAATGTAATGCATGGAGACTTGCAGGTTTTTGGATATCGTATAGATGATTTTGCTTATCTAACCGATGTTAAGACTATTAAAGAAGACGAAATTAAGAAATTAAAAAATCTTAAAGTTTTGGTTGTAAATGCATTACGAATAGAGTCACATGATACACATTTCAATTTGCAGGAAGCACTTGATTTTATAAATTTGGTGCAGCCGGAAATTGCCTATTTAACACATATTAGCCATGTTTTAGGCTTTCATGAAGAAGTGCAGAAACAACTTCCAAAAAACGTTTTCCTGGCATACGATAACTTAGAGATTACAATTTAATTATACTAATTGATTACACAAAAAAAATGAAAAAATCCTTAATGCTTTACCTTTTTATCCTGGCCATATTAATGAACGTTTTTACTTATATGTTTTACAGCAGTGAAGTAAAATTTGAGCAAGATAGATACGATAAAACAACTAAGAAACTGAGAGATAGCATCAATTTAGTGTCAACAAAACTGGCTGATGCCGATTATTTTTCGTTAGAACACAATGAAAATGCACAAAATTACTTTGATAATAGTGCTTCTGGCGGAAAAGTAATTTTATACGAAAAATTGATTCCGGTTGTAACCGAAAAATTATTGGATTTAAATTCAAATCCAAACGGAAATCCATATACAGGGCAAGATAAAATTGGTCCAAACAAATTTATCATCAACAAAATAAAAATCTTAAACCATAGATGGATCATTGCTGATTATAGTAATGGCGAATTATGGGGGGAAGTCTTGTTAAAATATTTTGTTGATCAGGATGAAAAGATTACTTTTGAAGTAAATCAGACTTGGTTATATCAAAAATAGGGTCGAATAGTTCTATTTTTGCGAGAGTCAAATAAAAAATAGAACGTATGAAAAAGATTTTTTTGTTTTCGATTATTATTGGTCTTTCGTTTTCTTGTGCAAAAAAGGTTTCTCAAGAAAATAATGCTGCAAAAGAAGTAAAACCACATGTAGTTGGAGGAGATTCTGATGCTCACGGATGTAAAGGTTCGGCAGGTTATAGCTGGTCTACATTAAAAAAAGAGTGTATACGTATTTTTGAAGGAACAAAATTGTCTCACACAGAGGAAACCGGAAAATCTTATACGACAGCTGCCTTCGTAATTTTTGCTGGAGATAAAGCCGAGCTTTTTCTTGATACCCAAGAAGAATCAATTATTCTAGAAAGAAAAGCAGAAGGACAGCCTTGGATCAAAGGCGATTATCAATTAATTCCTTGGAAGGGATATGTGTTAAAAAAAGCCGGGAAGATTATTTATACAGGAGAATAATTTTTAGTTTACAGTCGCAGTTTACAGTCACAGTATGAAAACTGAAAACTGCGACTGAAAACTGAATACTACAAAGCCAGCCAATTCTTAAAATCAAAGAAATTTTGCGGAGCAACTCCGTGTCCAACAGGATACTCTTTGTAAGTAACAGGAATGTTTAGTTTTTCTAAGATTGCAGGAGTTTTTCTCGCCCAATCAACAGGGATTACCTGATCTACAGTTCCATGAGAACCAAATATTTTTAAGTTTTTGAAATCGTTTTTCTCGTAACCTTCTTTTATGATTTCTTCATTAAAATAACCACTCATTGCCACAACTCTCTGAATTTTTTCAGGATAAGAAAGTGCTACAGAATAACTCAAAATAGAACCTTGGCTAAAGCCAACTAAAGTCACATTATTAGCATCAATTGGATAATAAGCAATTAATTCATCAATGAATTTTGCAATTAAATCGCGTGAAGTCTTTGCTTGCTCGTTATCTGAAAATTTATTCTGATCTGCATCAAAATTTATCGCATACCAAGCGTAAGCTCCATATTGTAAATCATAAGGTGCCCTTGCTGAAATTATATAGTAATTATCAGGAAGTTCAGTAGCAAACGAGAATAAATCGGCTTCGTTGCTGCCGTAACCGTGTAATAAAAGTAAAACAGGGTTTTTATCTAAGATAACTTTTGGTTCTTGTATTTTATATTCTAAAGATAGATTCATTTTTAATTGTGAATTGTAAGTTGTGAATTGTAAATTTTCAGCTTTGTCAAAGTTTCAAACTTTGACAAAGCTTGTTGAGATTATTATAATAAAATCTGTTTTTATCCGCGTTTTTGCTTGCAAATCAGCGTCATCCGTGTTCAAAATTTATACGCTGATAAAACAGATTCGCTAAAGCGAAAACGCGGATTTCAACGGATTTATTTTTTGGAATTTGGGATTTAAAAATTGGAATTTTACTACCCAATAGATTTAAACCATTTTTGAAATAGATTTCCAACTAAAGGAATAGGTCTCATTTGCCCCTGAATGGCGCTAAAAATACCATAAGTCCATAAAATAGAAATACAAATCCACATTGGGAAAGTAATCATAAAGCTGTCAAAGTTGCTTATAATTGCTCCAAAAGAAATAAAGGTAAGAGATAATCCTAAAGCCTGACGAATATGAAAAGAAGCAAAACTATTTTTATTTTCAGAGTTCATAGACATCGCAATTAAAACACCAATGATTAGAATATAACTGGTAATTGCGATTGATTTTCCCTCTTCGATTGAATTATTCATTTTAATTATTTAGAGATAACAAGTTGATTTTGGTTTAAAATACCGTACACTGAACCTTTTAATTCAGTTCCTAAAAAAGCAGAATTTTTAGATTTTGAAAGAATGTTTTCTTTCGTAAAAGTCGATTTTCCTTCAGGAGTAAAGAAAGTAAAGTTGGCTTTAGAACCTTCGGCAATTGTGCTATTTTCGATTCCGAAAATTGCTTTTCCTAAAGTTAGTTTTTCAATTACAGTTTCAAGAGGCAAAACAGTCAATAAAGCTCCAAAAGCACTTTCTAAGCCAATTGTTCCGTTTTTTGCCATATCAAATTCCATTTTTTTGAATTCAATATCAATCGGGTTATGATCAGAAGTAATCATATCAATTGTTCCGTCTAAAACGGCATTTATAAGTGCAGCTCTGTCGGATTCGTTTCTTAATGGTGGTGTTACTTTAAATCTGGTGTCAAAACCTTCCAGTTTTTCATCGGTAAGAACCAAATGATGCACCGCAATGCTACAAGTTACTCGTAAACCTTTTGCTTTAGCTTCTTTAATTAATGCAACAGTTTTTGCTGTAGAAACAGTTGGGATGTGTAGTTTTCCTCCCGTATATTCTAATAAAAACAGGTTTCTGGCAATTTGCAATTCTTCTGCTAAATTAGGGATTCCTTTCAAACCTAATTTTGTAGAAACGATTCCTTCATTTGCAACACCATTTCCTTTTACATTGGCATCTTGCGCGTACGTAATTACCAATCCGTCAAAATCCTGAACATATTGTAAAGCGATTTTTAGCAAATTAGCATTGTCGATACTTCTGTTATAATCTCCAAAAGCTACAGCTCCGGTTTTCTTCATATCAAACAATTCAGCCATATCTTTTCCTTCGCTTGCTTTGGTTAAAGCTCCAATTGGGAAAAGTTCGGTCGCAAAACCATTTGCTTTATTCTTTACAAAATTTACCTGCGATTGATTGTCGATAATAGGGAAGGAGTTGGGTTGAAGTGCAATTGCAGTAAAACCACTTTTTGCAGCAACATTTAATCCGTTTGTGATTGTTTCTCTGTCTTCATAACCTGGTTCTCCAAGAGAAACACTGCTGTCAAACCAACCTTGCGAAAGATGTAAATTGTCAAATTTCACCTCAGTTGCTTCATCATTTTTAGGAAGTGAAGTTCCTATTTTTTCTATTAAACCATCTGCAATTAAAAGATCAACAGTCTGGTTATTAAACGGACTTTTTGAATCGATAATTTTGGCGCTTCTGATGATTATTTTCATATGTAGATATTTTTTGTCGTAAAATGATTTTTGTAAAAAATAAAATGTCTTTAAAACAAACGCAAATTCTATTTTACAAATTTTATAATTGCCATTTCTAATGCTAAAAATAACAGTGCAAAGATAACAAACCATTTCCAAATTTGGCTGTCTGTTCGCTCAGTTTGTAGTGTATTAAAAATGGTAGAAATGGTATCAGCAGTTTTAAAGTCCGAAACCACATTCGTATTTACCTGACTCAAATCACTTTCGCTTCTTTTGTAGTTGAAACTTAGATTTTCAACCCATTCTTTTTTGTCAAAAATGCCGTAATTTCCGGCTGTTTGCGGGAAATCATTGAAAGTTAATTTTACTTTGTTATTCAATATTTGTTGAATCGGAATAAAAGAATCGTCATTTCCTTTTACTTCAAGAATGGCGTCTTTTGTCAATAATACATCAACAAAATAAGGCTGATTATTACCAATTGTCAAAGCATTTACGCCAGTTTTCTGATTGTTTTGCCCCATTTTATAAAATAACGGAACAATTAAAGGTGATTGCTGAAAATTAGAGTTTGTCGTATTTATTGGTGCCGAAAAAACAGTGATTCCAGAAACCGGATTTTGAATCGTAGTTACAAATACGCTTTGATCTTCATAAGACAAAACAGCAGGATATGGGCTTGAAATGGCAAATGAATTTGTTGTTTTTGGGTATTGAAAATTGGTAATTTTATTCTCAAAAACACCTGAAAACAATGGGTGATCGAAGTTTATTTTTGTAATTAATTTGCTTTTATTTTCAAAAAATCCAAATTGAACTTTTCCGAAATTGGCTAAAAAAGAATTTAAATTCGATATAGAAGTTTTTTCAGAAGGAATTACAACTAAATTTCCGCCTTTGGTAACAAAAGCTTTCAAGGTAGTTTGTAAAGCTTGCGGAATTTCAGCTAATTCATTTAAGATAATAGTATTTTGTTTGTCTAAACTATTATAATCTAAATTGCTTATCGAATAGTTGTTGTAATTGAATTCTGCTGAAGTATAGATTCTGGACAAAAAATTGCTTTTTTCAGGTTCTCCAATACTAATAACATTCGTTTTTTTAGTTTTTGAAATACTGAAATAGAGTTTGTTATCATACGTTAAACCGTTGTCTTCAATGGCAACATATCCGTGAAAAGCTTCTTTTGGAATCGTAAAATTGATTTTCTTTTTCTTCGAATCAAAATTGATAATCGTTTTGGCAATTAATTTATTCTGATTGTATAACGCCATCGAAACTGGTTTGAAATCTTCTCCATACGCCGATAAATTAACGCTTAATTCGTAGAAATTCTCTAAAGTCTGGTTGATAAAAACGCTATCAATAGCAATGTTATTTTTTTGTTCTGCTTCCGGGATTATAAAATAAGGTTTCTCTTCGCTGTCAATGTTTTTCACGTCCTTTTCTGCTAAACCAACGGCATCTGTAATAATAACAATATCTTTTTTATGTGCCGATTTATGCGCTTTTATCTTCGCCATAATCGACGGAAGCTCAAATGGAGTTGCGCTGTAATTTAGATTTTGTAAGGCACTTTTGGAAGATTTTATATCTGTATTCCAATAATTTTCAGTGTTAGTTAATAAAGAGAATTGCGTGTTTTCCGGTGTATTTTCTAATAATTCCTGAACAGCACGTTTAAGCAATTCGCCTTTTTTTCCTTTTGCCTGCATACTAAACGAATTATCCAGAATGATATACATTTCGTTTGAAGCATTTTTACTGTCTTTGGCTTCAAAAAAAGGTTGTGCAAAAGCCAAAATAATACAGGTTAGCAACAATAAACGAGTGGCTAATAAAAGTCTTTTTTTGATTTTTGAGCTCTTTCGGGTTTGTACGGCAAGTTCTTTTAAAAAGCGAACATTGGTAAAATAAGAGATTTTAAAACGGCGTAATTGAAATAAATGTACCAAAATTGGAACAATCAATAAAAACAGAAAGTATAGAATTTCGGGGTGTTTAAAATGCATTCCGGCTTAGATTTATCTCACTACATTTTGTAGATGTTGGTCAAAAATACAAATTTTTAGTCAAACCATATAAGTAATATTTAGTTTAACCATATAAGTGATATAAGAGATTATAAGCAAACGTTGCAACTTCTAAATTAAATGAACTTATATTACTTATATGGTTTAAATATTTGAGATAGTTAGTTTGAAAAATGTAACTTTTGATACTTGATTTGTAACAAAAAATCCATTTCTGAAAGATATTATTGAGTATTTTAGCTTATTCAAAAAATAACTCAAAAAACTATGAGAAGATTATATATACTGCTTTTTTCGGCTTTTACTTTTGTGAATATTCAAGCCCAGAACAAATTCAATTTATTGGTAGGGACTTATACTAATACTTGCAAGAGTAACGGAATCTACGTTTATGAATTTGATGCTTCATCAGGTGATTTTAAATTAAAGAATTCGTCTGAAAATGTAATAAGCCCGAGTTATTTGTCTGTTTCTGCAGATAATAAATTTATATATGCTGTAAACGAAAACGGAAAAGAAAGTGCTGTAAGTGCTTTTGGTTATGATGCAAAATCTGGAAAAGTTAGTTTTATAAATAAAAATGATGCTTTAGGTGCAGATCCTTGTCATTTGATTAATGATAGTAAAAATGTACTTGTTGCCAACTATTCAGGCGGAAATATTGTGGTTTTTAAGAAAAAAACGGATGGAGGTATCACCAAAGTGCAACAATTAATTCAGCATGAAGGGAAAGGACCAAATGTTGCCCGTCAGGAAAAAGCACACGTACACATGGTGGTTTTCTCGCCGGATAAAAAGTTTGTTTTGTCTAATGATTTAGGCTCGGATAAAGTTTTTATTTATAAATACAATCCAAATTCGGCAAATGAAATGTTGACTTTAAAAGAAACTGTTGATGTAAAATCAGGAAGTGGTCCAAGGCATTTAACCTTTAGCACAGACGGTAAGTTTGTTTATCTGATTCAGGAATTAGATGCAACTCTGACTACTTTTAGTTATGATAAATCAGGAAGTTTAAAATTAATAGAAGAAACGAGTATTTTACCAAAAGGATTCACTGGTGGAACTGGTGCTGCAGCTATAAAAATTTCGCCTGACGGAAATTTTTTATATGTAACAGATCGTGTAGATGCTAACAATATTTCGGTTTATAAAATTCTTAAAAACGGAAGTATTGAACTTGTTGAGCAAATTAGCACTTTAGGAAAAGGACCAAGAGATTTTGCAATTGACCCAACAGGAAATTATCTTTTGGTTGGACATCAGTATACTAACAATATTGTTGTTTTTAAAAGAGATAAAGCAACAGGAAAACTTACTGATACAGGAAAAAGAATTGAATTATGCTCACCAGTTGGGTTGGTTTTTACGAAGATATAGTTTAGAAAAGGGGCAAAGGCTCAGAGGAACAAAGGTACAAAGTATAAAAAAAGCTCGAAAATTTAAATTTTCGAGCTTTTTAATTTTCACGTCACACAAGAAACCTTTGTACCTTTGTTCCTCTGAGCCTTTGCCCCTAAAAAGAAACTATTTATCCTTATCTTTTCTCTTCTTATCTCTTGTTTTCAACATATTTCTATTGACAGATCCGTGGGTTTTCTTTTTTGTTTTTGATGGACCTCCCAAGTTCACTTTTTTATTCTTTTTTGCTTTTTCATGAAAAGCACCTTCACCATCCAGTTTTACTTTTTTCATTAAAAACTTGATTGGTTGTTTGTCTTTTTCAGGTTCGATTAATTTAGTCGAAATTTCGACTTCTTCAGGGAAATCAGCAATTTCAAGTTCCTGATTCATTAAAACTTCCACCTCAATTTTAAATTCTTCTTCACGAGGCGTGATAAAGCTAATTGCAGTTCCTGTTGCGTCTGCACGACCGGTACGACCAATTCTGTGCATATACAATTCAGGAAATTCTGGAAGTTCAAAGTTAATAACGTGAGAGATATTCGAAATATCCAAACCTCTCGCCATAATATCAGTAGTGATTAATCCGCGTAGATTTCCTTCCTGGAATTCTGCCATTGTACTCAAACGATAATTTTGAGATTTGTTAGAGTGAATTACTCCAAATTGACCTTCAAAATCTTCTTCGATTCGCGTATGTAGCATGTCTGAGATCTTTTTATTATTCACAAAAACCAAAACACGTTCCATGCTTTCGTTTGTTTTTAATAAATGCTTTAACAGATTTACTTTTGTATTAAAGTTTGGAACATTATAGGTAATTTGAGTAATGTTTTCTAACGGAGTTCCTGATGCAGCAAGGGTTACTTCTTCTGGAAAATCAAAAAAGTCATTCAAAACAGCATCGACTTCATCCGTCATTGTTGCAGAGAATAAAATGTTTTGACGTTTGGTTTTCATCATTGCCAAAAGAGCTGTTAATTGTGTACGGAAACCAAGATTAAGCATTTCGTCAAACTCATCAATAACTAATTTTTGAGTTTCATCAAAACGAACTACAGCATCCAAAGCTAAATCCATTGTTCTACCGGGTGTTCCAACTAAAATGTCGATACCTTCGTAAACAGCTTTTTTTTGTGTATTAATATTTACTCCACCAAAAATACCAAGTGTTTTAACAGACATGTATTTGGTTAGTTTTTCAACTTCTTCTACAACCTGAACCACTAATTCACGAGTTGGAACTAAGATTACAATTTTTGGAGTATTGGTTGGGGTAAATTTGTATAATTTTAAAAGAGGCAATAGGTAGGCAAATGTTTTTCCGGTACCGGTTTGCGCAATTCCCATCATATCTCGACCAGACATAATCACTGAAAAGGATTTTTCCTGAATAGGAGTAGGCGTAACAAATCCTAATTCGTCGATTGCTTTTTGTACTGATTTTGGAAGATTGAATTTTTCGAAAGTGCTCATTTGCATTAAATTTTGTGCAAATGTACGTTAAATTCATGGTTTGTTTATCAAATTCTTAAAATCATCTGATAAACTATTGATCTAACTTTTTAATTCTCAATATTAAAATCCTTCAAAAACGCCTAATCCGAAAAGGGCAAAATCATATTTTACAGGATCTTGTGCATCCATCTCTCTAAGTTTTAGATCTAATTCGGCTAATGCTTTACCGTCATTTTGCTTTCGCGTAAGCAAACCTAATTTTCTGGCTACATTTCCGGAATGTACATCTAACGGACAGGATAATAAGGATGGCGAAATGGTTTTCCAGATTCCTAAATCGACACCTTTTGTGTCCTGACGAACCATCCAGCGCAAATACATGTTGATTCTTTTTGCTGCCGAATTGTTTAAAGGATCTGAAATGTGTTTTTGAGTTCGAGGCAAATGATCGATTTCAAAAAAGATCTTTTTAAATTCACTTATACTTTTTTGTAAGCTGTCTGCTTCTTGATTTTTAGCAAAAACAGCTTCTAAGCCATTATGATTTTTGTAAATATGCTGTAATCCTTTTATAAAACCTCCAAAATCTTTTCCGTTGAAAGTACGGTGAACAAAGTTTTCTAATCTTTCTAAATCTTCATTAGTATGTGACATGACAAAATCATACGGCGTATTGCCCATTAATTCCATCATTTGGTGTGAATTTTTGATGATCATTTTGCGATTTCCCCAAGCAATTGTGGCGCTTAAGAAACCGGCGATTTCAATATCTTCTTTTTGAGTAAACAAATGCGGAATCTGTACAGGATCACTTTCGATGAAATCGAGTGTATTATATTGATTGACTTTTTCGTCAAGAAATTCTTTGAGTTCTGATTTATTCATTTTCTGAAAGTTTTTTAGCGTAGAATCCGTCTTTTAAATCGTTCGTTCGCATTTGTGGAATTGTGTTGAAATACTTTTTGAAATATTCAATTTGATCTTTATTCACGCAAGGTAAATCACCATTTCCATTTGCCCAGAAAAAATCATCGTTTTTAGGAGAGTTGTATTTAAGATTTCCTAGTTTAACAGTAGTAAAGGCAGTATTGTTTTTTGTGTTTTTATATGGGAAAACTATATTATCAACGGAGAAATAACTAGATTTTTTCATAAGCTGATTATTAGAAAATTTATAAAAATTTAAAGGAAAAAATAATACGACAAATACAGGAATTAGTGACAGAATTAATAATGTATTGATTGCTTTTTTGTTTTGTAGAATCGTAGCAAGACAAAATAAAGAAAAGAACAATATGAAATTTATGAAAAATCGATATTGTGGCGAGGTAATAAAAAGCAAAAACAATTGTAAAACCATTATAAAATAAAGAGCCCAAAGGCTTTTTTTGTTTTGAAACTTAAAAATAAAAAATGGAACAATTAGAATCAATAATATGGAAATTTTATTAAACAAACCATTTAGTTTAGGCATCGATATCCATTTTAAAAATAGATCCCAAATTGACATTGAATTGTATTGCTCTGCACTGATAAAAAAGCCATAATATTTGATTTGATCATAGTAAAAGCTTTCAATTGAATCAGGAATGGTATAGTCTGCTGTGACTGAACTAAAAATCTTAGATGGAAAAATTGGAGATCCGCAGATAATCATATTTTTTATTATAAAAAGTGATAGTACCAGCGTAGCTAATAGAATTGGTTTTATAAGTTGTTTTGATAAAGTCTTAAAATGAAGTGCTAATAAAATTACCGGAAATAGGACGAAAGTTAAGGTTGTATTTTTGATGTAAAGTAAAAAAAGAACAAAAATCACTATTAAGTTAAATATTTCCGGAGTCGTTTTTTTGAAATTCTCTAAGAAGTAAAAGAAGAAAATGAAAGAGAAAACATAAACGGGAATATCCGGTGAAGGTGCGCTGATAAATTGAAAAAAGAAAATATTGAAAATCGGAAATAATCCAATAATCAGATAATTTTTATTGTCATTTTTATAATAGTCATTTAGTTTCTGAATAGAAAAAATGTTACCTAAAAGAAGACAGTAACCACTTAAATCATTGAAGTTTTTATATAAAAATGAAAAATTAAAAACACTTTGAGTAATGTGCCATCCACTGGTTTGTCCTAAGAATAAATGCAGATTTACAAGACCTTTAACAAAGCCATATTCGTTAATCCATTTTATGGTTTGAATGTAATAAGATTCATTGTCAATTACGAACGGAATAGAAGCGCATTGTGCAACAATTAAAAAAGAAGTAAGAATCAAAACAATTTTTAAAGTCTTCTGTAATTGCTTAAATTCTAATACAAATGATTTGTAAATTTCAAAAATGGCATTCTGAAATCGGAATACCAAAATAATATTCAAGAACAATAAAAAAACATGAAATTCAATGTTTATTCTACCAAAAATTGCCCAAATTGATGCCAGAATAGTTGTTGAGAATAATCCGAGTATAGATGTAATTATAAGGTTATTATTTTTTAAACCTATAATTTTATCTAAAACAAAGCCTAAATTAATAGTTGTGAATAGGATATAAATCCAACTAATGAAAATTAAAATCATTAAGCAAGTATTTGCCCGTCAGACATTACCAATTTTCTGTCGGCCATGTTTGCCAGTTCTTCGTTGTGGGTTACTATTACAAAAGTCTGTCCGAATTCGTCACGGAGCTGAAAGAATAATTGATGTAAATTTTCGGCTGAATGTGTATCCAGATTCCCTGAAGGTTCATCGGCAAAAATAACATCCGGTTTGTTGATTAAAGCTCTTGCCACGGCAACTCGTTGTTGCTCTCCGCCTGAAAGTTCGTTTGGTTTATGATCAATTCGATGTGATAATCCTAAAAAATCCAATAGTTTTCTGGCTTCAGCTTCGGTTTCTGATGGTTTCTTTCCTGCAATATAAGCCGGAATACAAACATTTTCTAATGCTGTAAATTCAGGTAAAAGCTGATGAAACTGAAAAATGAAACCTAGATTTAAGTTTCTGAATTTTGATAATGTTTTGTCATTAAATCCTAAAACATTCTGACCATTAATGGTTAAAGAACTTTCGGAGTCTGATTTCGAAGGTTTATCAAGTGTTCCTAATATATGCAATAAAGTCGTTTTTCCGGCACCGGAAGCGCCAACGATTGAAACAATTTCACCCTTTTTAATATGCAAGTCAACTCCTTTTAAAACTTCAAGTTGGTCGTAGAATTTATGTATATTTTTTGCGTGTATCATTTTGAAACTGTTTTTACAAAGAAACAAAGATTCTGATTAGAATCAAATTCCAATATCTTAAATTCCAAGCGGTAGATTCTAAAATCTGCAATCTAAAATTAAAATAGGAATATTTATTGGTATGAAAATTGACAAATAGTTTTAGAAAAGAAATAAATTCTTTTTAAATTCGAATAATATCTAAATAAAAGAAAATGCAAGATTTAGAAGTAACAAGTGAAGACAGAACCAGAAAATTACTTCTGGGTTTACTTTTGGACGGAATAGGAATGATTTCGTTTTCGATTCCTTTAATTGGAGAATTCTCAGATGTGGTTTGGGCGCCAATTGCGGCTTTTATAATGACCAGAATGTATAAAGGCAGAGTTGGGAAAGTAGCAAGTGTTTTGACTTTTCTTGAAGAGATAATGCCTTTTACAGATGTGATTCCGTCATTTACACTAACGTGGATTTATACTTATTATTTTCAAAAATCAAATAGAGAGATTTAGTTTTTGAAAAGAAATCCGAGTCCCATATTTTTAAGCATTTTCTTTTCGAAATTCCAAAAGAAACGGTATTGCCCAAAAAGGGTTCCTATTGCAACTAATAAAACCTGGTAAATAGGGAAAATAATCAATAATCGGATTAAAGTAAACCATCCGCCAAAATCTTCTTTGGTAATACCAATCCATACACAAAAAGGTTTAGACAACCATGCAGATGCCGATCCGGTGATGGCAAAAACGATAACTATAATTATGGCTTGTAAATTTGAGCTAATGCCCCAACGTTTCTTTAATCTATTCATTATCTATTTATAACGATTACAAATATAAACAACATTATCGTATAGGAACATACCCTCCGAGTTTTTGTTTATATGTATTTTGAAAATAAATCATATAGTTATAAATAAGGTAATTTACTTCGTATCCGTAATGAATAAAAGGACTGTAATCAATTCTCATTTCATACAAGTTTGGGTTGTAACGTTGTGGTTGTGAAACTCTGTTATTCCATTCAGTTACATAGAACTGATTTTTAGTTTCAAGATAGTTTAATCCATAATAATTTCTTGGAAGTGCTCTTGAGTTTAACCAAGTGCTGAAGCCATTATCTATAATAATTACTTCGTATTCCAAAGAATCGTTTGCAATCCGTACCGTATCATTTACCGCTAATTTTGATTTAGATATAGTTGGAGTTATCGGAGTTACTGCGACGTTTTTTGAAGCTGTAGAACACGCTATGATGGTAAATAAGAGAATTAATATGTAAACACACTTTTTCATAAAATTTAGTTTCAGACCTAAATTTACGAATAAATCAGGAAAAAGTTTTATTATTTAACAGTTTGTATAGTAAGGTTCTGAGTTGCTGAGACACTAAGGTTCTAAGATTTTCTATTCAAAGTGAATAAAAAAAGCTGCTTGCATTTATGCAAGCAGCTTTGGCATTTTTTATATTTATATTCTAAGTTTAAAAAAAACTTAGAACCTTAGTGTCTCAGTATCTTAGTGCCTTAAAAAAGAAACCTATTTCCCAAACAGTTTCCCTAATATACCTCCAAAAAGACCACCACTTTTTTGGTTTGTTGCTAATGCCATTGCATCTGCAACATCTACTTTTCCGTCAGCGTTTTGATCTAGGCCAAATTGCATTCCATATTTAGAAATTGTATCCATAATTCCAGAAGCTTGTCCGCTGTTTCCAGAAATAGCACCAATAATATCAGAAATTTGAAAACTACTGTCATTAGGATCTTTGGCTTTGTTTACTAATGAATTCAAAATCTGCGGAATCATGCTTGAAGCTACTCCCGAAGAAGCAGTGCTGCTTAATCCAAATTTTTCACCAAGACTTCCTGTCAATTGTTGTGTTATTTGCTGCACAACCGGGTTAGAATTGTCAATAGGAGATTTTCCACTAAATAAACTGGCAAGTTGTTCACCTCCACCTTCTGAAGCAATTTTTTGCAATCCTGCAAATATTGAGTTGCTGGTTTCACTTATTACAGCTTCATTGTGCTCATTTGGGATAGCAGTGTTGTTAACAACAGCATCGCCTCCGTATTGTTGTACTAATTGTGTTAATTGATCAAACATGAGATATAGAATTTAGGTTAGAAAAATCAAATTTAGTGAAAAAAAGAAAGAGATTCACTAAATAGATATTAATGAATCTCTTACAAAATTTATTTAATTGTAAACAACTAGCTCAACAAAGTAATAATTTGCGATGCTAATTCAGTACCAATTCTATCTTGAGCCTCACCGGTTGCAGCTCCAATGTGCGGAGTCAATGAGATTTTAGAGTGCATTAAGATTGCCATTTCTGGTTTTGGTTCGCTTTCAAAAACGTCTAAACCGGCAAAAGAAACTTTTCCTGAATCCAGTGCTTTTACTAAAGCCACTTCATCAATAACACCACCACGGGCACAGTTTACAATTCCAACACCATCTTTCATGATTGCCAATTCTTTCTCTCCAATGATATAACCATCCTGAGCAGGAACGTGCAAAGTAATGAAATCAGCTTCTTTAAATAAAGACTCTAATGATTGAGAAACAATTGTAGTTGTGATAGACTGACCATCAAAAAATTCCACTTTAACATCTACAGTCGGAATAAACATATCCGCAGCGATAACTTTCATACCCAAACCAAGAGCCATTTTTGCAGTAGCTTGTCCAATACGGCCAATACCAACAATTCCAAGAGTTTTACCTCTTAATTCAGTTCCGTTTGCGTATGCTTTTTTCAAACCATCAAAGTTTGAATCTCCTTCAAGAGGCATATTTCTGTTAGAATCATGTAAAAAACGAACACCAGAAAATAAGTGTCCAAATACCAACTCAGCAACAGATTCTGATGATGAAGCAGGAGTATTGATTACATGAATTCCTTTGCTTTTTGCATAATCAACATCGATATTGTCCATACCAACACCACCACGACCAATAATTTTTAATCCTGGGCAAGCATCGATAATATCTTTACGAACTTTAGTAGCACTACGCACTAAAACTACGTCAACATTATTTTCGTTTACAAAATTAGCTACTTGTTCCTGAGCTACTTTCGTAGTTATAACTTCAAATCCACCTTTTTCTAAAGCCAGAATTCCACTTTTAGAAATTCCATCATTCGCTAATACTTTCATTTTAGTTTATGTGTTTATTTGGTTAATCGTTTAATCGTTAAGATTAGAAGATTAAGATATATATAATTTTTTCTTTTTTGTTTTAGGAGCTAATCCCGCTATCCGTTACAATCTTTTATTTTTTTAAAGAAAAAAAATAAAAGGATTTTCACTTCTATCAGGGCTAGGATTCTAGTATTCAATTCGCGTTTTCGGTAAACTGAAAACTAAAAACTGAGATTGAAAACTAAACCTTAGTTTCCAAAGCTTTCATTATATCAACCAATACCTGAACACTTTCGATAGGCATAGCATTATAAATAGAAGCTCTGTAACCACCAACAGAACGGTGTCCTGGCAATCCTGAAATTCCTGCTTCTTTCCATAAAGCATCAAACGTAGCAGTATGATCTGCGTTGTTTAATAAGAAAGTAACATTCATTTTAGAGCGATCTTCAACCGCTGCAGCACCTTTAAATAATGGGTTTCTGTCAATTTCAGCATAAAGTAAATCAGCTTTTGCGTCATTTAGTTTCTCAACAGCAGCAACTCCGCCTTTAGCTTTAATCCATTGTAAAGTCAATAACGAAACATAAACAGCAAAAACAGGAGGAGTATTGTACATACTTTCTGCTTTAATATGTTTTGCATAGTCTAACATACTTGGAATTGTTCTTCCGTTTTTCTCCAGGATTTCTTCTTTAACAACTACCAAAGTAGTTCCTGCAGGACCCATATTTTTTTGAGCACCGGCATAGATTAAATCAAATTTAGAGAAATCTAAATTGCGGGAAAAAATATCAGAACTCATATCACAAACAACGGGAATGTTAGTTGCCGGGAATTCTTTCATTTGAGTTCCAAAAATGGTATTGTTACTAGTGCAGTGAAAATAATCAGCATCACTAGGTATTGTGTATCCTTTTGGAATATGGTTGTAATTTTGTTCTTTTGAAGAAGCTACTACAATAGTTTCTCCAAAAAGTTTAGCTTCTTTTATAGCTGCACTTGCCCAGGTTCCTGAATCTAAATAAGCTGCTTTTCCGTTTTCTTTCATCAGGTTATAAGGAGCCATCAAGAATGCTGTACTTGCACCGCCTTGTAAAAATAAGGCTTGATATCCTTTTCCTTCAAGACCTAATAATTCTAAAGCAAGGGAACGAGCTTCGTCCATAACTGCAACGAAATCTTTGCTTCGGTGCGAAATTTCCAGAATAGAAAGTCCTGAATCATTAAAATCTAAAATTGCTTTTGATGCTTTCTCAAAAACTTCTTGAGGTAAAATACTTGGTCCTGCGCTGTAGTTGTGTTTTTTCATGGTTTTTGTTAATAGTCGGAAATTTTAAAGATGCAAATTTCGGTAATAGGAGCTGAAAAACCGATAAATTATTCGAAATAATTAAACATATTTTTACTTTGTTGTTAACAAAAACGTTATAGTATCTACGTTATCTGCATAATCCCATAAATGAGGATTTTGGGTTTGGCCAAAAGGTGTGCTGTTTTTGATTAAATTATTGCTCACAATGCATTGAATTTGTTCAGCATCAGCATCAAGGCGCGTTTGCAAATCTTCGATATTTTCATAAAATTCATAAAAAACACTCGAAATAGGCGAGGCGTAGCTTGAATCTTCTTTAAGAGTTAAAAAGCCGTTGTCTAATAATTTGAAATTACTCATTAAAAAAACCGCTTTATTATAGTCATAATTATTAGCGTATTTCTCATAATGAATAACGTCCTGATATTTAAAAATTGCCTGAAAAAAAGCATCAAATGAATATCCTTTCGGGACAAAAAGTTTAGAGACATTGCGACATCCCAAACCAAAATACCTGAAAATATCTTCGCCTAAAGCTTCTAAATCTTCGTGTGTTTCTTTTCCGTTTAAAACAGCAGCCGAGTTTCTGTTTTTTCGAATGATCGAAGGTTTATCTTTAAAGTAATATTCAAAATATCGGGCAGTATTATTGCTTCCGGTGGCAATTACAGTATCGAAGTTTTCCAGTTTGCCTTCCACGAAAGTGATCTTATTATTTAGGCTTTTATCAACCGCAATTAAATATTTGGCTAAAAAGGGTAATAAATGCTGATCGTTTGACGAGGTTTTTATCAATGCATTATTTTCGGTAATTAAAACTGATAAAAAATCATGAAAACCTACTAACGGAATATTTCCGGCTAATATTAAAGCGACAGTTTTTTCTTTTTTATCTTCTTGAGAAAATTGAGATGAATAGTTAGAAAGCCATTTGTCAATGTTTTCATCAGTCAAAGCATCTGCCCAAGATTTTATTGCAAAATACACTTGTTCAGGTGTATACCAGCCATTATGAGATTGAGATAAATGTATCAGCTTTTCGAAATCATCAAAAAATAAATCGTTGTGTAAGACATCTGATTTTTTAATTGTATCGTTTTCAGAAAATTGTTTTAGAAATTTCCCTAATTCAACAAAAACACTTTTTTTTGTTTCTAATGTCATAATGTTTGTTTATGAAGAGTTTTGATTGTAATTTTGCACAAAAATAAGCTATATTAAGTTATAAGACAAAGCAGAATAAAATCTTCGTATTATTATTTTTCAACTTGTAACTTTTAACTCGTAACCAAGAATAAAATGGCAATAATTATAACTGACGAATGTATAAACTGTGGAGCTTGTGAACCAGAGTGCCCAAATACAGCAATTTATGAAGGAGCTGATGATTGGAGATATAAAGATGGAACAAGACTTTCAGGAAAAATAATTTTACCGGATGGAACTGAGGTTGATGCTGACGATGCTCAAACTCCAATTTCTGACGAAATATATTATATTGTTCCGGGAAAATGTACAGAATGTAAAGGTTTTCATGATGAACCGCAATGTGCGGCTGTATGTCCTGTTGATTGTTGTGTTCCAGATGATAATCATGTAGAAGATGAAGAAACCTTGTTAAATAGACAAGCGTTCTTACACGATGAATAATTTTATTTACCTCAAATAGATTTGAAAAATCCTGAGTTTTATTACTCAGGATTTTTTTTGTCGCTTTTTTAATATATTTATTTTCTATAATACTGGTATTTAATGTTTTATTTTAGTTAATTTGACGATAATTTTTTGATGCTTGAGTGTTTTTCGTCAGGAAGTTTTAATAATTGTTTATGAAAAGACTAATACTTTTATTTGTTTTGTACTTTAATGCCAGTGTTTTTGCTCAGAAAGTTGAGTATTCAATTGTTGTAAAAGATATAGAAACGCAATTGCCTATAGAAAATGCAGCAGTACTGATAATGAAAACCAAGCAAGTTTTATTGAGTAATAAAGATGGTAAGGTAACTTTTGAATTGATTGGTGGATCTAATGTTCAGGTTTCGGAGACCAATTACGAAAAAGTGACACTTCGCTGGGGATCTTTAAAACCAGATTTATTTGTAGTTTATCTTAAAAATAACAATACTAATAATAAACTGGATGAAATTGTTGTTTCAAAAGAAAATCCATATAAAACACTTAATCGAATTGTTTCAAATTCGAGACAAAAATTGGCTGCATCTTATAGGCTTAAAGTTTATGTAAGAGAGTTTTTTATGCTCGACAATAAATATTCTTATTACAACGATGGTTTGGTAAATTTTCAATTTGTGGCACGTCAGAAAAAGGTGAATACAACTTTATTAGTAGAGCAAAACAGGTCTTATGGCTTATTGGAAACGGATGTGAGTGCTGATTTGAAAGGTTATAATTTGAATAGTATTATGGAAAATTATTCTAATTTTAAGTACTTCGATCCTCTTTTAGATTCAAAAACAAGGAAAGAATATGATTACATCACAAAAGGACATCCCAAAAATAAGAATTATTATGTGATGAATGTTACACCATTGGATAAATCTAAAAAAGCGGTTGATAGTTTTGAAATTATTTATGATCCTGAAAAAAAGTTAATCATAGAATTTAGTATTATCATTACTCCATCAAAACTTATAGAATTGGATGTGCAGCCTGAGGCCGGAACTAAGAATATTACAAGATCACAGATAAAGGTAAATTACAGAGTAGATGGTTTAGATTATTATTTATTGAGCTCTAATGAAGAAATCGCTTATGATTTGTATTTAAAAGACAAGCCCAAAAAGAATATTCAGGTTCGTAATAATTTTGTTGCTACACATTTTAATAGACAGAATTTCACTTATAAAGAAAGCGACGTTTTTAAAGAAAAAACATTGTTTAATAAACAAAATAAAATCCTAACCAATTATTGGGATATATCTGGAATCACAGCTACTGAAGAAGAAAAAGGAATTATAGATTCATTACAATTTAAGTTGTAATTTTTTAAAAATAGAAATAAAAAATCCTGAACTGTAAGTTCAGGATTTTTTTGTCTGTCAAAGCGAAGTCGAAGACTTGCTCAGGGAGATTATGTTTTTAAAAATTAAATCCAAGTCTTGCATAGTAATAAGCTCCGCTGAAACCCATTTGTACAGCATCCCAATACCCACCAGCTTCAGTATTTCCTTGTTCGTCTTGTTTAGTAGGATAAACGTTGAATAAGTTATTGCTTCCAATGCTTAGTTTTAGATTTTTGGTTACTTTATAACCTACAGTTACATCGGTTACCAATCTTGGGTTGTAAACATCATCTTCGTCAGCATAATCAACCAAAACTACTTTGCTAAAACGTGTAAATGCTAAACCTGCATCAAATTTATTTTTAGTATAGTTTAAGTTCAAACCAAATTTGTTGTTTGGAGCCGAAGCCAGTAAAAATGCTTTTTCACGTTTTCCAAAGAAAGTATTAGCATCTAAAGAACCATTTTTTACATTATCAATTTTCATATCGTTAATATTACCCACTAAAGTTGCTGAAAATTGTCCAAAATCAAATGCCTTTTTCCAGGAGAAAACCAAGTCTAAACCATGTGT